>NZ_JBYRHP010000002.1:0-12561 GCF_058068165.1 Sporosarcina sp. So3-204 | reverse complement strand
GATTCTGAAAAGAAGAAGTACGGGCAATTGTTCAGCATTCTTTTAAAAGATGTTTTGTGTTTTAAAGAAAGCTTCGAGTTTACGAGAAGAATCTTTTGAACTTAATCTTTATTACAGTGAATAACCGTAGGGGATTTTTAAGATTCAGTAAAAGCAGCGACTTTATTTATTGAACAGGTGCGAATCGTAGATGCGACAGAATTGTGTCTATAATATCGTTAAATCAAGTAGGGGAACGGTTTAAAATTACCATGTATCGAACCGTGTGGACGTGTTTGGAAATGACGCGTCAAGTATTTTTGCTTGTCACTTGTAAAGGTTATTGCCCGACTTTGCTGGTGTTGTAGCAATTCGTGTTGTAAATGTTGGGGAAAATATCTGAAGCACGTGAGAATGAAGCGTGTGCATCCTGAACAGCGAAGAAAAAAGGAACAGGCTTCAGCCCATCCCTTTACCGTGCATTTATTTTGGATTCATATTCCTTCACCTTGTTATAGAATGTTGCCTTCTTCATTCCCACTTCTTCCATGAAAGCAACAGCCGTAATCTTTTTTGCTTTCCAATCCTTATAAAGTCCATCCCATTCTTTAGGCAGGGGAACAACAGGGCGACCAAGATGTTTACCTTTAGCTTTAGCTGATGCAATGCCTTCAGCTTGTCGTTGTAGGATTGTTTCCCGTTCTTGTTCAGCTATGGATGTGTAAACCTCTATCATTATGTTGTTAATCATGTCTAGCACCCATTCTTGTCCTTCAGGAACGTCTTGCATAGTAGTGGGCATGTCTATAATCTTTACCCGAATACCTTCTTCTTTGAAGTGTTGAAGATAGTTCTTTATCTGTTCTTTGTTACGTCCTAGACGGTCAATTGATTTTAAATAAAGCGTATCGCCTTTTCTCATTGCCTTCAGCATGTTCTGAAAGCCTTCCCTATCCATATCTTTACCGCTGGCTTTATCGCTATATATGTATTTGGTATCCGTTACATATGGCTTTATTGCATCTTGTTGTCTATCCAAGTGTTGTTCATTCGTAGAAACTCTTAGATACGCAAAATTGATTCCCATAATTTAAATCACCTTTTCTCTAAACATATGTTTATATGTGTGTGTAAAAACAGAATGAAATTAAAATTTGTTCCAATCCCTTAATTCTTCTTCTGCTTCTTCTGAAGTTTTGTAAACCCAAGCCCACTGCGTATCCAGTTCTTTTTCATCTTTGTCGGATTCATCTATAACGCAATATACTTTCTCAGGTGTTTCTTTGTGTGACCAGTCAGATAATGTTTCCTCACTGATTTGTTCAGGCGTTTCATACAGGAAGTCAAAAAATAAGTACATTTCTTTAATTACTTTTTTGTTTATCATTTTCTTGTTCTCCTTCTTCTTCTCGATAGTCTAAATATACACCAAGTGTACATAAAGGTCAATTACTTTTTAGACGTTCAATAAGGTCAATTATTAGTTCTACTTGTACGCTATTCGGGTGCATTATTTACCGTCCAGTATGTTGTACCTTTTTGTACGGGGCGTGTGCATTTAAAAAAGGGGGGTGCTTCCAAATTACGGGGGCTATTTTATGGGGCGTTATATACAATGGGTACTACTCAAAGCCCCACGGGTACGCCACGCCATGCCTACACTGATAGAACAGCAATCAATAAGAGTTATTTATACAGCATCATAAACAAAGCCCCACCCATGCCCATGCACAGCACCATCAAATAGCACACAGCACAGGCACACCAGCACCACGTACACGGCTTATAGATATGAGTGAAGCAATTGCATTAAGAAAGATACAGCAACGCTTATACGATTAGATGGAAAGTCTGAAGCAACGAAGAAAGGAAAGTTTAAAAGAATCTGAAGTGAAAGCCTTGTGAATCCGTTGAATATTAATAATCAATAATAAAACGTGGAAATAATACGGCACGGGGTATGGTGGGGTTGGGGGTGGTCATGCCCGATGTACTGTATTTTATATATACTTATATCATTTTCACCTTCCAGCATTTCACTGAATCCAACAGCACATAACGGAAAAACTCATTCAAATAAATTTTATATTATTTTCGCTGCTTTCATTTTCACGGCTTCACCTTTCATCTTCCAAACAACTTACTAAAGAAACCCTTCTTCTTTTCAGCTTCCATTAATTCGGTCACGGCTTCAGCTTTATCAGTGGCAATCTGAACAGCCTTTTTTGATTCTTCTATACTTAATCGTAATTCAGTAATCTTTTCAGCTTCTTGACGATTAACAATAGTCTTTAATTCCATAATTTCCTGAGTAAAAGATGCTTGAATTTCCTTCTTGTCTACTTCCATTTGCTGGACTAATTGCTGATTAAATTGCATTTGCAAATTCATCATCTTTTTTAATTCGGCAACTTCTTCATTTACTGAAATTAAGTTCGTGCCATCTTCAGAATCCACTGTAAGAGTGACAGGTACACCAGCACCCCTTAAATGTTCGTCCACGGCTTCTTTCTTCAGACCTTCACCATAAAGCCTTCTAATTATCTTCAGTGTTTCAACAGCAGAAACATGAATCATGTATCTATTATGTACTTTTTTATAATTTAGAAATTCTTCATGTTCTTGCATGTATCTTTTACAGCTATTTTCAGGTATGTCTACCACTTCAATTAATTGTTTAAGTGTCAAATAGTTTTCAGTCACTCCATAACCCCCTTCCAATAGCATTTTGATAATTTTATCACACCTTCAACCATCCAACCACCAACATAACAACCCCTTACTTTGAAGAAAGCCACCCGACTATCAACAACCCACCTACTCCTATATTGATAACCACCCACCCAACAACAGGACAACTTGATTCAATGATTTATTCGGCACGATATGCAGGTAAACCTTTATTTATCCTGTGAATTTAAGAAAGTTGTCTTACATCATGGGTGTTTCAAGTACATAAGAATGTAACTGCCGTGTTACTTGAATAAAGCCCATTTGGTAGATGGGTTTTGAAAATAGATGTCTGAATCGAATAGATACAGTGTTAAAGGGTTGTAGAGATACAGCCTTTTTTCTATTTGCCTAGTATTCATATTTCAATAATAAAGGAGTGGAAAAATGAAACCAAAACTATTAAAACATTGCAGACAATTATCTTATCTATCGCAATCAGATTTAGCTTCTATTGTTGGTGTGCATCAAACTTTAATTGCAAAGATGGAAGCTGGAAACGTGCCAGTATCCGCTGAAATGGAAATTAAAATGATGAATGCTTTTCTTTCAAACGGGATAGGTAGCAAAGAAGTTTTATTATTATCAGCAATCTTTGAAAGTCAGAAGTTCAGAAACAAAGGATAAACAAAGCATAAACAAAGGGGGTTGCCATAATGGAAGATACAGCACCAGCAAAAATAGCTGGAATCAATCAGGCAAAACAGCATTTAAAATATATAAAAAGCGAACTGCAAAAAGGCAACTTTACTGAAGATATGGAAATCAAATTGCTGGAAGCAATCGCATGTATCAGAGAAAAGCCTTTCAAGTATCAGCTGATTTACAGCACAGTAAAGAATCAAGTCCACGCAAAGACTTATTATGATTTTGCACTGAAGCATAAAAGGGTTGTTATTGTGAACTTGGATGAAGTAGCAAAGGAATTTAGAAAATATAATCCCGATATTAATTATTGTATCGCCTTAATTACACGCCTTTTAGATACAGATTTACATAGGGTTATGGTGCAGAAGAAGCTGGATAAATTCCTAGTATTACGGGGAACAGAAAGCCAAATGATTTTACGAGTTTTATAATTATTAGGGGGATGGAATAGATGGGAAATTTAAACGCTGAAAAGCTTGTGAACGCTATTAAAGTGCCTTCACAGCTAACAGAAAGACAGGTGACACTTGCAAAGTCATTTGCTAAAAACAGGATGCTGGAAGGCTTCACAGTTGGTACATGGTGCAAAGATAATACTATTTCTTCAGCAACTTTTTACGGCTGGATGGGTGAAGAAAATGAAATCTTTAAAGCTTATGTAAATGAAGTCATTGATGCAGTAGTGCCGACAGATGAAAAGGAAGCATATTCCAAAATCAAAAAGAAGATTATGCAGATTGCTGAAAAGGATAACCCTTCCATTAAGGAAATTGAACTTTTCACTAATACATTTGCCTATGTAGTAGAAAATGACAAGCTGGAAAGAATGCAGGCTTTAGGCATCAACAACGATGTTAAAAAAGCACCATTTATTTCTATTGAAGAACGCAAAGCTTCACTACTATCACGCTTGAAAGGATGATACAGATGAATGCAATACAGAATATTTTAGAAGGTGTCAGATTGCAAGCACAGGAAAGACAGGCACAACAGGAGTTAAAATTGGCTGATGTACAGAAGCAAATAGCAATAGAGAACGGCACGGCAACGGCTGAACCAGTCACAGTTGCACCTGAAGAATTTACAGAACTATCACCAGCGGAAATGTCACAGGCGATTCAATTATTAAGCCAAACTGTTTTAGATTTAACAGCTAAATTAGACGGGGGAAAAAACTAATGGGGAAACTATCAGGAATTGAACAAATGGAGAAACACTTTCAAAAAGTTGAAGATACACGGGAACAATATGCAACTGCTTTAGATAATGCAAATACTGAAGTTGAAGAATTAAAGCTTTCCATTACTGAAGGCGAACAGCATTTAAAAGAGATTTATAAGTCTTATGTTTTAGGAATCGTTTCACTTGATGCTTTCCAATCAGAAAAGAAAATAGTGGATGATAAAAAAGAGATTCTTCACATTGCCGAAAAGAAGGTTTCTGATATTGCTGGTTTATTGAATGAAGAACTATATGGGGTTTATGGTGAAATGAAAGAATCATTTCCAGCATTAACTGAAATCCATTCAGTGACTTCAGCCGAACAGCACAAATTAATGTACATGGCAAAGGTTGAATTTTTGAACGCAATGCACACGGCAAAACTTGAAATAGATAAAACGAAAAAATACATTACAATGGTTGACCATTTACGGGTTGATATTGGAGATAAAAACGATTACTCATATGATTTTAGTGATAGTGCGGTACAGTCGTTATTGAATAACAGCTATATGAGAACTGAAGGATTAGAAGTGAATAGGGAAACCATTTCAGATGCTTATAACAGCGGATATATTAATCCTTGTGTGCTTGGTCAGGCTAACAAATGATAAAGTTTATTAAAAAACTATTTGGTAAAGGTGCAACGGTTGAAACAAAGACCAATGCACCTACACCAGCACCCGTTGCAACAAAGCCTAACAAAGCAATTGCAGAAATGAATGATTTACGTGCTGAAATGAAGGCAATTGTTGCTGGTTTCAATCGTACCATTTCAGAAAAAGAAATCGAATACAGCACAGCTTCTAATATTTATGAAGAAGCTTACACAACGTATACAGAACTATTCAAAAAGCACAGCCTGGGATTAGAAAGCAAAGGGAAACTAAATGCTAGTAAGAATAAACTGAAGCCGTTGGAAGATGCTACACGTGATTTAGGTGCTGAACTAGATACAATACAGCAATATAGAAAAGAAGAAATTGCAACGCTGCTTTCTAAAATGGATGCACTTCAGGATTCTTATTTATCAGCAAAATCAGCGGAAATGAACCAGCTTTCTTCTAACTTGAATCTATTGAAATTAGAATACCAGCAAAAATTCAACGGTTTTATTTCAGGTTGTGAAGATGTATTTAATACTGAACGTGAAATGATAAACCAATATCACCAATTTGGAATCCCTGAAGCTTCTACAATGGGTAATAAATTCAGTTCTATGATGAATGAAATGCCAGTACCATTTGAATAACTTGAATATTAATAATTAAAAAAACCCTTACTGGTTCATTTAAATGAACTGGTAGGGGATTTTTTAATGTGATTTTATGCTTCAGATTTCAAGTTTATTAGTTTGAAAGTTCAAATTAAAATCAGATAGAAACCTTTCAGAATCATATCTTTTTTCGTTTGTTATAATAATAGGTTCGCTTCCTGCTACTTCAAATTCCTTTGTAGCTAATTCGGCAACTAAGTCATCAAACTCACTATTATTAGCCAGAACAAAACCATCTAAACCTGCATAAGTTTTATCATTTCTGCGTCTTGTTATTACTTCACTTTCTGATAATGTAACTACATAGCATTTAACATCCTTATGGACTTGTTTAATAGCTAAAGCTTCTAAATCAGCCTGTTTCCAGCGTTCTCTTAACGTTGTTTTTATTGATAAAGCATATGAACCTTCAGAGTGATATAAAAACACATCAAAAATTGCTGAAGGAACGTACGTTAATTCAGTCTGAACATAGATATTCCTAATACCAGCCCTACCTAAAGCAATAGTTACTAAATTCTCAAATATAATACCGTTCATGGAATTACTTCTTTCATAACGTTGTTCGTATAAATTCCAATACGTACTTACAAATTGAGATGGTGTTAAATCTTCAGTAATCGGTAAAGTATCAATTAAGTCTTTAGTTATTTCTAAATTTGAAACTCCAGTTGTTTTTCTTCGCAATTTTTCATCTTCTCCTTCAATGTTTTTTTCATTTCATCAGCAACTGCTTTTATAACAGGAATGGACACAGTATTACCCAACTGTCTGTACATTTGTGTTCTTGAAACAGGCATAGAAAAATCTAAAGGAAAGCCTTGCAATTTCAAACATTCATTTCTTGATAATAACCTTAAACCAGTAGACCCATCTTTAACAAAAGTACCTGTTATACGTTGAATCTTATGATAGGTAGCTACTAAGGTATTGGCCTGAATGGTACTTTCACTATCTACAATTTGTGGCTTGCCATCATCCTTTTTAAATAAATACGCCTTTTGTAGATGTTCTGAAATACCATATCCCTCCATTCCAAACTCTAGTATATCAGAAATTGGGACTTTCTTCATATTCCCTACTGGAAATTGAAAATCGACCTTTAAGTCTTTCAGAAAACCCACAAAAATAACACGTCTACGATTCTGTGGCAAACCAAAATCAGCAGAATTTAAAATTTCATAGCTAACATCATAACCTAATTCATCAAGTGCACCCATAATGGTCTGAATCGTCTTTCCTCCATCATCACTAAGAATGCCAGCCACGTTTTCTAATAGAAATGATGCTGGCTGATGATATTCTAAAATACGAACTATATCAAAAAACAATGTTCCTTGCACAGCATTTTTAAAGCCTTCCCGTTTACCTATTTGACTGAAAGGCTGACAGGGAAAACCCGCCAATAAAATATCATGTTTTGGAATATCTTTGGCATCTATTTCTGTAATATCCCCAAATGGTACTTCTCCAAAATTAGCTTCATAAGTTTTTTGAGAAAATTTATCCCACTCACTACTAAAAACACATTCAGTATTAGCATCTTCAAAACTTAATCTAATACCACCAATACCAGCAAATAAATCTATAAACTTTAACTTCTCCATATGTACACCTCATTAAAATATAGTAATATCACATAGTATAACAAATATTCCGTTCCACCGGAATTTTTATTACCAATTTCCAAAAAAAAGGAGGTTTTCCAGATTTAAAAAATTGGATTACTTCTTTATTCAAATTTTATGTAAACCTATCGTATATAGCACATTATATTATCGTTTAGAGAACGTCTTCATTTCATATAATCCCATGGAATGATTGCAGGGATTGGACAAAAAACAAACTCCACCAGTAGCATTTTATAAGCTAGCTAACGTTGCTAGAATGACTCGTTTAACAGTGCAGAAAGAATTAAAGAAAAGTGGCTGGTGCTTCCCTTCATGTTGTTGGGTGCTACAACTTATTGAAAAGGATTGATAATACGAAAAATAATAGACGGGTTATTCTTGAAAAAAGATATACTATCGGGCTAATTGACAAGAAGCCTTCAGGGGTTTCTTTTTTTATGCCTGAAATGTCTTCATTTGTTGGTGTATATAGCTTTCTCAGCATGAGTAGATGGATTGTTGCCCATAATTAAATTTCTTCTTGCTATTTAGCGGTGTTAGTTATATACTCACTAGTATAATAAATATCATACGAGTTGCTGGTTTACATCTATCAATAGATTGTAGGGAATGGACAGGAAATAACCTACACCAGCGACAACGGAAAAGGTGATAATTTGCTGATTTACAAACTGAATATAAACAAGCATCAAAAACTTCTTCTATACGTCCTGAAGGAAATGGGGGCTGAAGTTGCACCCGTATCATTGCCATTAGACAAGGTTGCTGATGTTGCTGGTATGGCACGTTTAACAGTGCAGAAGCAAATGAAGGAAATGAAAGAAGCTGGATTAATAACGGTGGGGGATGGAACGGGAAAAGCACCCAACTCATACAAGTTGAATCTTGAATAGGGATTGAATATTAATAGTCAATTAAGGGGGATGAAGGATGATGAATAACCAGCTGAAATCTTTACCTGATGTATTGATAGAATTATTTCGCAGCGTACATAAAAACCATTTACAAACAATGGATACAACGGAACAGGTTAAACGGTCACTGGATAACGTCACACGGGTTTCATGGGATGAAGAAGAACAATGTTTGAAGGTTTATTATGCTGATGGTGAATGGTGGCATTACGGGGCTAATGGGGAATGGTACTAAACTATTAAGCTTACTTGATTACTTTTCAGAGTTTCATAATAAATGTGTACTTGCTATGAAGTTAGTGCTAAAATTATGACTAACTTAGTAAATCGGACACAAAAAAAGACCTTCCAGCGTGTTATAAGATGCTTCAACATCTTACAACCGTTTAACCCTTCTCGTACAAGGGAAAACACTTTACCGAAAAGCCCTTTTTAATTCTAATTAGATGATAATATCTTAACGCACATCTAAAATAAATTCAAGGGTTAATTATCGTAAAGCACTGTTTTCCTAGCAACAATTAGGGAAATAGTGCTTTTTTCTCGTCCTGAAAAGGAGAAATGACAATGAATATTAATCTAAATTCTATCGGTGTAGACAAAAAAACAGCAGGATTCACACAGGTATATAACACGCCTATTCAGAAAGATTTACAAGACTTGGGGGCAATCGGATTACTTACATACATTATTAGCCTTCCCGATGACTGGACAATTTACAAAACCCAGCTTCACAAAACCTTTACTAGAAGAAGGGTAGAAAGTGCATGGCAAATACTTGTTGAAAAAGGGTACGCCATTGATGTTAGTTTCTTTATGACAGGTAAAAAAGGAAGGATGCACTTTTACCGTGTTTCTGATGAAGCATATACACAGGAAAGCTTTTCTGCATTACTACAAGCGGTAATTAAGGCAGTAAAAGAAAGCGGTCAAGATGTGAATCTATCAACTATTGAAACGCTAAATACCTTTGATTTACCTGAAGATATTTCTAATGTACAAAATGTACAGTACAAATTAAACAGTACAAAAAGTGCATCTACAAATAAAGAACTAACAAATAAACATAAAACAAATAAACATTCTAAATCTATTACAACTGTTAACAAGGAATCAGTAATATTGAGTAGTGACATTCCTGAAGTTCAAAACCTAAAACCTGAAGAACCTAAAACAATTGAAAATGAAAATCCTGAATTTGTTCTCACTAATTTATGTAATGAATTTTATGCAAAGTTTTCAGCTGGAAGATGGAATAAGAAAGCCTGGAAAGTTCTTGTAGAAAGATTTGTAAATGAAACTATTGATACTAAACGATATGACAGAGTGCCACCCAATAAAAGAAAAGCTTATGTATTTACAGCACTTGATAACATGGCAAAGAACCATGATTTAAAAGTTGAACAGAATGGGATTTTTGAAATGTTTGCTGAATCTGATGAAAAGAATGATGCTGAAAAAGAAAGTGTTATTGAATCCTTTACACCAGCCAATGATGTGAAGCGTGTACCTTTCTATAATTGGTTGGAAGAAAGAGATTGAAAGGGGATTTTGCAATAGAATTACAGAAACAGCTTAAAACGGATAGAAATATTCAATTGATTTTAGTGGATAAATTGATTTCAGACCTGATAGAACAAGCCAAGGGTTATTTCAATGGTGGTTATTACAGGGATGATGAGGAATGATACAACGCAGGACTTCACATGCAGTCACAAGTGGCTTTCTAATACAATATGTGAATATTTGGTTAGGGTGAAGGATAAAACGTCGTACAAGGGATTATGAAGGGTTTAAGAAGGGGGTGAATCCAGTGATGGAATCATTAAGAACAAACAAAGGGGAAAGATATAGGGCTGATAATCCTGAAAGGGTACGTCCTGAAGATATGGAAAATAGGGAACTATTGGAAATTTACAGTGGATACGCAAAGCTTCCTGTTTATACGCCTGAAGAAAGTGATTATGTGGGACAATTACGGCTGGAAATGCTGAAGAGAATGGATAAGTAAGGTAGTTTTTTGAGTTTTCGGTAAGAAAGGTGAAGATAAATGTCATTTAAGTTTAGAAAAATACGTGCTAGAGATTCCATGTTTGTAAAAGTAAAAGAGACACACAACAATGACCATGCCTATTTCCAAGAGTATGCCAATAATTTAACTCAACAATCTGGTAAAGCTAAAAATAACGAAAGTGGAAAAGGTCGTTCTTATGCAAATTACTTGATAAGATTAGTTATGTTTTATCAAGAGTTCTTTGAACAGGAAATTGATGGTCTCTTGACTTTTACAACATTAAAGAAAATAGAAAAAGTTATACGAAGTGATAACTTTAATAAATATAATCATGAGGAAGGTCATTTTCCAAGTGCGACATTTAATTGTTATGTCTCTTGCGTTACGCATTTAAATACTGAAAAGGAGGAAAGAGTCGATTCTCAATTAAATGAAGATTTGGCAAATAGTCGGATTGAAGAAAATTATGAAATCAATAATACCATTGTTGGTGCACGAAAAAGAAAAGAAAAAATTATAATTGGTGATATTTCAACTTATCCAAGAAGTAGAAAAGAAAGTTTATATGCCAAAAGACGAAGTAATTGGAAATGTGATGTAAACCCTAATCACATAACGTTTATAAATAACGCTGATGGAAATCCTTATATGGAAGCACATCATTTAATTCCTATGTCCGTCCAGGAATACTTTGAATACACACTTGATTTTGCTGAAAATATAGTATGTTTATGTCCTAATTGTCATCGAAAGATACATCATGCTATAGACAGTGAAAAAGGAGAGATAATTAAGTTTCTATTTAAAAACAGAGAAAAAAGGTATCAAAAATATAGTATTGATATTAATTTGAAAAAGGTTTTAAGTTTCTATGAAATTATTTAAATTAAACATTTACGTTTCATGCGGTTGTTGTTTAACATGTTAAATTCGGCTACTAATCGTGTATCAGGTGCAGCTACACCACGCCAAAAAATACGAGGATTCATTTGTAAATACTTTTCATTCTTGCTTTCAACTTTCCTAAAGGTTGTTTGACCATCCAACAGGATTGAAGCAATTGCGGTACTCATTTTCTTACTACTTGTTAAATCCAATAGTTCGGCAATTTCCTTCAATGTGAAGTATTCGATTTCTTCAATTTTTTTTGCATCGGGATTCTTACAAATAATGTTGGTAGCACGGTGCAAATAAGGAACAAGGGCAAAGACTAGATAAAGTAATGTTGCTGAATACTTTCTTTTTCCATCTTCATTTACGGCTTCATACAGAAATCTAATTTGTTCTACATAGGTACGCACCAATAAAGTAGGTTTTGCTTTTCCAGCAGTAGCACCATAAAAGTTATATGAATTATTCCACATGAAGTTTTTACCTGAAAGCATCAATATTTCATGTTGCACCAGTTTTGCATAGAACTTGTTAAATAAGTTTCTTCCTACGCCTAACACCTTATGAATATCGGATTTCACCAGCTTGATATTATTGTTGTCATGCGAAAGGTAACCCATTCCATTTACATAGGTTGCAAGGTAGAAAACCATAGTCAAATCAGCCTTTGTAAATTCATCCGACTTAATCAGGTATTGGATTTTTTCAGGATATGACCATATGAACTTTCCAGCATCCTTGTTAAATACCTCGAATTCTTGCTTTGCTTTCTCATTCTTCTTGAAAAACTCATCTTGCTTCTTATTTCTCAAATACATGGTATTTCCGTCAAACTCATTTACGATTACTGCATCTGAATCTATAACCCTGAACATGTTCGGTTCTAATTTCGTTGTCATATGCTTTCCCCTTCTTTCTTCAGTGTGTAAAAAAGTACCTTACATTCACTTAGACAAGAAAAGGCATGAGAACAGACGGTGAAAAGGTGGGTACTTTGTTAGTTGTTGAAATGTCAGGCTAAATGTCATGGTCACTTTTAGAGTGCAAATAGGGGTGTCATGGTCACTTTTAGAGTGCATTTTATTTCATGAAAAAACGCTTGAAGAGACTGGTATCATTGACTTTATACGTGTTTATGCCTGAAATCCCACCTATTAATATAATAGATTCCAACCCATACAGTTAAACCGTTCTTGTTGCTTCGCAAAGGGGAAAAGCACCCCTTCTATTTAAAAGACAAAAGCAAAGCTTAAAAGA